>JACJNW010000036.1 GCA_014695195.1 Cyanobacteria bacterium FACHB-DQ100
GTGGCCCCACGCTCATCCATCCCGAACTGAGTGGTGAAACGCATTTGCGGCGACGATAGTGAGAGGGTAGCCTCTTGTCAAAATAGCTAGCTGCCAGGGTATTAATTAGAAGAGCCGAATGCATTTACAGAAGTGAGTGTGTTCGGCTTTTCACTTTCTTCACTGCATGAGGCTTGCAGCAGAAAGTTTAGGTCTTGAAGTGCTTATCGTGATTCTCCAACGCATTAAACAATAAACATGAGTCTCCAACGAAGGCGCAGCAGTGGGAAAGGTGAAAGCGCAAGAATTGAAGTAGTCTAAGTAGTCAGGCGATCGCTTGACAGCCAAAATTGTTAGAGTACGGGTGCAACTTCGCTTACCGTGAATCTGGTTCTGGATGAGAAAAGTGAATCCTCAGCCAGCGAAGTTGGAAAGAAGAGAGGAGCAATCCAGTTTGTCACTCCCGATTTAACTTGAACTTTCAGTTCTTCAATAACTCAGAGTGGTTGAGTTATTGAAGTAGTTTTTGTGCAGTTTCCTGCTCACTCCGCAGAAGTTCAAGCACTACGAAAATGGCTCAATTCCAAGCTATAAAAGGGATTGAGCCATTATAAGTTCGGTTGAATTACGGCATTGGGATGAACGAGAGAATGCGGGTTTGAATGTCGTTGTAGTATGCTTGTCAGTCCAAAAACAGTCCAAAGTTGTAACAAGACTGTATTACAGTGCGGTAACAAAGCTTTGTTTGGATTACTCAGATTCGCAGTTTTAAAGTTTTGAATTGGCGAAAATATACAAATTCATAAATATAAAAATGCAGATTGACGGAAATCTGAAGAAATGTTACTTGTGTGCTATCTATCAATTGTGAGGAACTAATCTTGCTGATAACCGTTGCCTCTACTAAGGGTGGCGTGGGAAAGACAACTAGCGCAATTCATATCGCCTGCTGCTTATCGCAAGATAACAGCACACTGTTAATCGACGGTGATCCAAACAAGTCATCACTGAAGTGGGCAAGTCGAGGATCGCTACCCTTCAAAGTCGTTGATTTAATGCAATCCCCACGCCATACCAAGAACTACGAGCATGTTGTCTTTGACACTGCAGCACGACCAGGGAAAGAGGATTTAGAAGCTCTCGTTGAAGGTTGTGACTTGCTCATCATTCCGTGCAGTCCTGACATTCTTGCAATTGAGGCAACGTTGGAGACAGTAGATTTGCTCGAATCTTTGGATTGCGATCGTAATCGTTATCGAATTTTATTGACGATCGTGCCCCCAACGCGCAAAACGGGTGAACAATCACGAGAAGCACTGTCTGAATACCCAATCTTTCGCAAATCAATCCGCGAGTATGCTGCTTATGAGAAAGCAGCCTTAGCAGGTGTTCCCGTGTATGAAAGCCGCGATCCAAAAGCAAGAATTGCATGGAGTGACTATAGCGCTATCGGAAAGGAGATTTTGGGATGAGCAAAGAGAACTTATTTGCTAAAGCGATCGCTAATCGTAAAAAAACAGAGACCATAGAGCCATCTGACCCTATTGAAATCACAGAATCGTTGCCAATAGCAGATCGGACTGATGTACCAACTGAGCGGATTTCATCTCATTCATCTCAACCGTCCGTACCGATAGAGCCGTCTTCTCAGAAAAGAGGTAGAGGAAGACCTGCAACTGGGAAACGGTCGAATAATGACTGGATTGGAAGAACTTATTACATTCAGCGCGATACTGATTTGGATGTCGAAGACGAATTGCTAAAGCTGAAGCGGCAAGGAATTGAAGTAGATAAATCAGAATTGGTAGATTTGCTGCTTTCTGCCTGGGTGAAATGGCGACAAGGTGAAAATATGGAAATTCATATTTCTGGAATTACGCCAAGGCGAAAATTCTAAAATTCAAACTGTAATCGCTGCGCTAAAGGACAAAAAAAGGATATGTCCTTGGTTCGCTTTGTATCATCGATCGACAATCCCGAGTGTTATCCGCGTTCCAGAAGATAGCACTGGAGGCACTGGCTCGGCAGGTGATCCCCCGTAATCGCCCAAATTGAGGTGCATCGAGTCAGCAAGTCCGGCTTGAAGCCCTCGACCAGATCAAGCGGATGGAAGGATTAATTCCCATAGCAATCGCTGACTAAACCCGAAAATGGATAATCCTGCTAGGGGTTCAGTAGCTGCTTCTGACTTTGAAGATAAACACCTAATTTTGTAGCACGCTCTTAATCTGGGTCATCCTGCCAAAATCGGTTTTTTCGCTGTGCCTCCTCTTGACGGCGTTGCTCTTGAACTTGAGACAACTTGCGCTTAATGAGAGCAATCCACTCTTTTGGGCTCTTCTCCCGGTGTTGAGCAGGACTTGCTGCCGTATTCCCAGCATTACACCCTGACCCAGCTTCTTCCTGCTCTTGCAAGGAGCTAGAGTCCTCTCCAGTCAGGGTATTACACCCATTTTCCTCCAATAAGCTTGTGGGGTTGGTTGAGCAGGGTGCTCCCCATAAGCAATCCTGCTCAACACCACTTTGACGATCGTCGCTTTGATTATTCTCTAAGTAACGGGGATGCCATAAGTCCCGGTGACGATACAGAGTAGCACCGCTGATCCCATAAGCTACGAGGGCATCAAATCGTTCTGTGATGCCCTTCGGTAACGTTGTTTTTTTCCGTAAGTCGCTCATGGCTTGTTCGATTCGTTCTCTTGCACTCATCTGTTGGTGGTGGTTCCAACTCGGCTCTGAGTCATTGGGGATGTCCGGATCGGGATCTTTGGGAATTTTGCTCTTACCGTAATGAAAGTAGCGGCTCTGCTCAACCGATCGCACCCACTCTTTCGCTCTTGCTTCAATCTCATGCTGATGGCGGCACCAGTCCTCGTAGCCTGGAAGCGATCGCGCGATCGCAACGATGTCTTGAACTAGGGCATCTCCTTCAAGCGGTGCAGCGGCATACAGGACATGACCAAAGATGTAGGAGCGCATCGCGATGCGTCCGAGCAAGCGATTCGTCTGCCCGTGTCCAGTCCAGCCTTGTTCAATTTCAGCATTTAGATCATTGAGAAACTGGTTGGCTTTGCCGGTAACTCGAAACTGTTGGCGACGGGCAACTTTTATCAGGCGATCGATCGCCTTTTTATCGACCCAGTTTTGGGCTTGAGCGAATCGCCAGTGCTGGACGAAGGTTTGCTGGTCGCCCCACATGGGTTGGAGGTCATTGTTGAGCAGGTAAGACCCGGCTTGCAGGGGGAGGCGGTGCCCGTTGTAGAGGCTGTGTTCGCCGTTGGCAGCGTAAGGCTTGCAGTTGGGAAAGACTTCGAGTTGCCCAGGTGCCAATTTGAAGCCTGCATTTTCTAACACCGTTGACACTGCCAACGCGATCTCCCAGGTTTTCTGGGGATGCTCGAAGGGGAAATACAGATGCAGTCCACCGCTGTAGCTAGAGGTGAGGGCGATCGCGCTTACCCAGCCATATCGCTCCAGGCACTCGCAGATACGATGCCAAGCCAGGGGATCTCGGCTGGGATGATACACGCTGCCTCGGTCAATGTCCAACAGAAAATAGTCGGTCTGTTGCCCAAAACGGACACCGTAAAGATAGCTGCCTTGCTGGATTAGACGATCCGAAAGGGGGTAGCGGCTTTCGGTTTGCCAGCTCGGTGACGCTGTTGGATAAGGATGCTCTGCCCAGAGGTAATCGTACCGATGAGTCCAGAGGGCAAGGAAGGAATCCTGCCAGTCCTGAATCGATTCAAATTGTCGAGAGGGAGCTGTTTTCATGGTAGCTGCCCCCGGATTCCATTAATGCTCAAATTCATAATCAACTTCCTACGCCTGTATTACCGGGATAGGAAGCTATGCAGCTTTAGATAACTTGCTAAAAATCTTGCATCTTTTGGCAAATTGCCTCTAAAATTGGCATAGCTACCTATGCTACCTACTAATTGGCGGCTGAAATTGGCTTATTCAATTGGTGTAGCTATCTAAAATTGCCTCTAAAACTGGCATAGCTAAAATCGCATCTTTGCCATCGCTTGTCACAGCTAGTCATAGCTAGGTCATAGCAAGGCTGAGAAGCAGGCAAATCTGGGTAACCTAACGTCAGCTCGTCCAAAGCATTAGTTAGCGTTGCCGCCCTATCCTCGGACTGAATAAAAACCATTGACCCCTTCTGTTTGCGCGGTGGGGTTTTTGGCTTTTAGGACTCCTGAACCATGATGTTGATCTCTTGCGCGTCAAGATTGGAAACTGGGTCGTTCATCCTTTGTTTTTCTCGTTTCAATAATTGGACTGTAGTGAGTATATTTGATTCGCTTCCAAACTTGAATATGTTTTAAAAATCTCTGACTCAGCAAGTCGATTTTTAGCAGGAATGCTGACTCTATATTTTGCAACACAACTCTTTCTTATTTCTAAGTGAGTTTAGACGAGGTGGAGATCCTCGCCCTTAAGGAAGATATATAGGAGAGCGCAAGTCAGATTTAATAGAGTGTTCCGTTTACGCATACGGTTAACTCTTTTATGAAGCGCGATGCCACAGGTAAGTTTGTTCAAAATTGGGATTCAGAAACCAAACAACGTATTAGCATCTCGCTTACCTGTACCGCCTGGCGATCGCTCGACAAGGAAGCACAAAAACGAGGAATTTCTCGCTCTGAGGTAGTTGAACACTTTGCGCGCACTCTTGAAACGGAGCCTTCTAACGAATCCACAGCACCAGATGCTCCGGTGGCGTTGATTCAAAACCAACTTCTTGAGCAACAGCAGGAAAATGCAGCCCTACAGCGTCAAAAGCAAGAGTTAGAGGCACGGTTAGAACAAGCGCTAAATACGAGTGCCCAAACGACTGAGCGCAAAGTAGCAACCATTCTAGAAAGTATCACCGATGCTTTTGTTGCTTTCGATCGGGACTGGCACTACACCTATGTCAATCAGGCAGCCGCTCAAATCTTGCACAAAACTCCCGAAGAATTGCTGGGTAAACACGTTTGGAACGACGTTTTTCCTGAACTGGTAGGTGGGGTCGCTTATCAAGCGATGCATCAAGCCGTGGCAGAACAAGTTCCGGTGACATGGGAAGAATTTGGAAAATCCGTTCAGTGTTGGCTGGAAGCCAATGCTTATCCTTCTGCCGAAGGGATTGCCGTTTATTTTCGCAATGTGACAGAACGCAAGCAAGCAGAGGCGGAACGAGAACAATTACTTCAAGCGTTGGAAACGGAAAGGGCAAAATTTGAGGCAGTTCTGCACCAGATGCCCGCAGGAGTTTTCATCGCGGATGCCATTTCTGGCAAGTTGGTGCTTGCAAACGAACAAGCCAAACAAATTGTCAAATATGACTTTGAAGAGACTCGCGAGCTAGAGGACTATGTACGCGTTATCCCGTTTGAAGCATTTCGCTCAAATGGGCAGATTTATGCACCGGATGAGTATCCCTTGATGCGATCGCTCAGAACGGGTGAAGTGATTATCCGAGAGGAAATGGAGCTACGCCAGGAAGATGGCAGTTATACCGTTATTTCGGTCAACTCAAGCCCAATCTTAGATAAGCAGGAGCGAATTCTGGCAACGGTCGCGGTGTTTCAAGATATTACGGAGCGCAAGCAGACTGAAACGCTACTGAGACAGCAAACGGAAGCCCTGGAAAATCAGCAGAAATGGTTGGAAGCAGTGCTGGATTTAATGCCAACGCCAACCGTATTTATCGAACCCGAAACCGCACGAGTTACTTTTTCCAATCGGATTGCAAATGAATTGGCAGGGGGTGACTTACCGAAAGACAAATCCCTGGATGAATATACCGACGCTTATTACTGCACCGACGCGAATGGCGATCGCATCCCAACCGAAAGAATGCCCGCCGTTCTAATTGCTCAGGGAGAACGGCTAGAAAACTATGAGATGAACTGGTATACGCCTGGCGGCATTCGCTCCACCCTATGCTGGGGAGAAACCCTGCCAGCCATGCATGGACATCCCGCCATCGGCATTGGGATGTTTCAGGATGTGACTCGCCTCAAACAGATTGAAGAAAACCTGCGGCAGACCGAAGAACGCTTACAGCTTGCGCTTGCATCTGCTGAAATGATTGCTTGGGACACCGATTTCACAACCAATCAAGTGGTCTGTTCTCCAAACGCGCTGGAGATTTTCGGTATGCACGTAGGTACCGCAGAAGCGTTTCGTGCGGTGATTCATCCCGATGATCGACCCCTCGTCTGGCAAGCGCTGGAACGAGCGATTGCGGGGGATCACTCCTTTTCTGAGGAATACCGAGTGATCAGCCCTGACGACACGATACTGTGGCTGAAAAGTCAGGGACGCGTCTATCTCGATGAGGCTGGACAGGCCACGCGAATGCTGGGCGTTTCGGTCAATATTACAGAACGCAAGCAAATCGAAGCTGAACGCGATCGCCTGTTAGAGCGGGAACAGGTGAGCCGTCGATTAGCTGAAAAAGAACGTCAGCGGCTGCGAGACATTCTGATGCAAGTGCCTGCTATGTTTGCCGTACTGTCGGGTTCTGATCATGTCTTTGAACTTGCAAACTCCAAGTTTCTCACCGTATCCGGACGCTCTGAAGACATTCTTGGTAAGACGGCACGCGAAGTATTTCCCGAAATAGCAGGTCAGGGATATTCTGAGATTTACGATCGGGTCTATCAGACTGGGGAGATTATTCGAGAAGAGGAATGCTTCTCTCGTTGGGACTCAAATAGGAATGGCAATCTCGTTGAAGGCTTTTTCAATCTTGTGTTTCTACCACTCAGAGACATTGACGGTTGCATCGACAGCGTCTTGATTCATGGTATTGAGGTCACTGCCCAAGTCCAAGCTCGTCAGCAAGGGGAAGTCTTACTCCAAGAACTTCAACACAAAGAGAGACAGCAACAGTTCTTGATCGAATTGAATGATGCCATTCGTGCCCTTCAAGACTCCGACGAAATTATGTGGCGAGTGGTAAGTTCCACTGGGCAACATTTCAATGTCACGCGCTGTACCTACGGTGAAATTGATTCAACCCAGGAATACGTCATCGTTGATCGCGACTACTGCAACGGTGTCATCAGCGTTGTGGGTAGCCACCACATGAATTCCTTCGGTTCAGACATCATTACAGAACTGAAGCAGGGCAAAACTGTTGTGGTTGAGGATGTCGATCTCGATCCTCGCACGGCTGGATCAGGGGTAGCAGCTTTTGATGCAATTCAGACCAAATCGCTGCTGTGTGTTCCCCTTGTCAAAGCAGGACGATTTGAGGCACTGTTAGTCTTGCACCATGTTGCTCCTCGTCAGTGGACAGCAGAAGAGGTGGCATTGCTGGAGCGCATTGCTGAAAAAACTTGGCTGGCGGTGGAGCGATCGCGAGCAGAAGCGGAATTGCGAGAAAGGGAAGCCCACCTGCAACTTGCGCTTAAAGTGGGACGGATGGGCACCTGGGACTGGGATCTGCAAACAGGAACGCTCCTCTGGTCAGCCGGGTATTTCACCATCCTGGATCTACAGCCGGACGAAGATGAGCCGAGCTACGAACTTTGGAGAAGTCGGGTTCATCCCGATGACTTAGCAGAAACGGAGACAAAGCTGCAACAAGCAACTCAGGAGCGAACCGAGTACCATCACGAATATCGCCTGCGTTGGGCGGATGGCTCGGTTCACTGGGTCGAAGCTAGAGGGCAGTTTTCCTATGATGCTCAAGGGCAGCCGAAGCACTCTATTGGTGTTGTGATTGACATTACAGAGCGCAAGCAAGCAGAAGAAACATTGCATCAAACTCTACAAAAGCTCAATTTCCATGTTGAAAACACACCGATGGCAGTCGTGGAATGGGATCATAACTTTCGAGTCATTCGATGGTCTGCTGGTGCGGAGCGCATTTTGGGTTGGAGGGCTGAAGAAATTCTGGGCAGATCTTTGACTGAGATCCCGTTTGTTTTTGAAGAAGACTTAGAGGCGGTTGCCGATGTCTGTCAGCGGTTGATTTATGGTGAGGAACCGCACATTTTTTCATCTAACCGCAATTACACGAAAGATCGCAATGTTGTGCATTGCGAATGGTATAACTCCAGTCTCAGAGATAAATCGGGGCGAATGACTTCGGTATTATCACTGGTGTTAGATGTCACAGAACGCAAGCAAGCGGAGCAAGAGCGGGAACACCTGCTAGAACGAGAACGCCTTGCCCGCTCTGAAGCAGAAGCTGCTCAACGCCAGCTTGCCGCCATCTTCAATACCTCTCCGATCGGGCTAGCCCTATTAGATGCCGAACAGCGCTTCGTCGCGATCAATGAAGCATTAGCGGAAATTAACGGGTTACCCTATGAACAACACCTGGGGCAGTCAGTCGCCGAGTTGTTTGGTCAATTTGATTCTGAAATTGTCGAGGTCTTTCATCAGCTTTACACCACCGGTGAACCTTTTATTTCGCCGAGCTTCGCTGTTAATGCTCCTGGTCATGACGATCGTCGTCCTGGTTACTACAACGTTTACTATCTCCCCACGGTTAACTCGAATCACCAGGTAGAAAGCGTTTTAGCTTATGTAGTCGATGTCACAGAACGGGTCAAATTAGAGCGTGCCCAACAATTTCTTTCCAAAGCCAGCGCAGTACTCGCCTCTTCTCTCGACTATCAAACAACCCTAGAGCGCGTTGCTCAGTTGATTGTCCCGGAACTTGCCGATTGGTGTACCGTTCACATCGTTGAGGAGGATAACACTATTGACCAGATCGCCATTGCCCACATCGACCCTACCAAACTGGAATGGGCGCATCAGTTGCAAGAGAAGTATCCACTAGACCCGAACGCGGCTCGCGGTGCAGCTTTAACCCTGCGAACAGGACTACCTGATTTTGTGCCGGAGATCCCTGATGAATTGCTCGTTCAAGCTGCCCGCGATTCCGAGCATTTAGAGATCCTACGGCAAGTCGGTTTCAGTTCCGTCATGACTGTACCATTGCGAACTCAAGCACGAATTATTGGAGTCATTTCCTTTATTTCGGCTGAATCTGGACGACGCTACACCGCAGTAGATCTGCAATTAGCTGAGGAATTGGCGCATCGTGCCTCGCTAGCGATCGACAATGCCCAGCTTTATGAAATCGCTCAACGAGATCGTGCCAAAGCCGAAGCCGCTAACCGGATCAAAGACGAGTTTCTGGCAGTCCTGTCCCACGAATTGCGAACACCGCTCAATCCCATTCTTGGTTGGACAAGGATGTTACGCACGAAGCCCCTGAACGCGACCAAAACTGACCAAGCGTTAGACACGATCGAACGCAATGCGAAACTGCAAGCGCAATTAATCGAAGACTTGCTCGATGTTTCCCGCATCCTTCAAGGAAAAATGTCCCTAAACATTGCGCCCGTGAATCTAACCATCACTATTGAAGCGGCTCTAGAAACCGTCCGCCTAGCGGCTGAAGCGAAACAGCTTCAAATTCAAACCACCCTGAATTCCTTCTCAGGAAGCGTCTTGGGTGACACAAACCGTCTCCAACAGGTCGTTTGGAATCTCCTGTCGAATGCCGTGAAGTTCACGCCGTCCAGTGGGCGAGTCGAGGTGTGCTTAGAGCAAGTTGGCACTCATGCTCAAATTCAAGTGAAAGATACAGGAAAGGGTATTCATCCAGAGTTTCTCCCTCACGTATTTGATTACTTCCGCCAGGAAGACAGTGGCACTACCCGACACTTCGGGGGGTTGGGATTGGGGCTGGCGATCGTGCGTCAATTGGTGGAACTGCATGGAGGCAGCGTTTGGGCAGAGAGCCTGGGACCTGATCTAGGCGCAACCTTTGTCGTTCGGCTGCCGTTGAATCAGATGGAGCAGGCACCCGCTTCAGAGACTGAGAATGCAGAAGCTGTGGTAGATTTGACCGGAATTCGCGTCTTGGTGGTGGATGATGAAGCGGACATGCGCGAGTTGGCATCATTCATCCTGACCCAAGCAGGTGCACAAGTGACAACAGCAAGTTCGGCGGCAGAGACACTGTTTCTCCTGAATCAGTCAGTTCCCGACCTCCTGTTATGCGATATTGGCATGCCAGAAATGAACGGTTACTCTCTAATTCAGCAAATTAGAAAATGGTCACCGGACCAAGGAGGTACCCTCAAAGCGATCGCCCTAACTGCTTATGCTGGAGAGGTCAATCAGCAGCAAGCCTTAGCCGCAGGATTTCAAATGCACCTCTCGAAGCCGGTTGAACCGGAGGAATTGGTAAAAGCAGTCTCATCGCTCATTGCAACAAATGCTGTCCGAAGCTAGCGTTGTGATTTCGTATTCATTCCCAACTGTTTAGGATTGAGTTTAGGGTCGAATTGTATCTGAAGAAGTTACAGTAACCCTCCATCTCACCGTAGCACCGTGCTACTGGAAGAAATGTAGTGGTGCCACATTTGGTCTTCAACAGGAAGTCAGATTCTACAACTAGCATCTTGTAAGTCTGCGAACTGAGATTTGATTTTCTTGACAAAAGTTCTAGCCCTCGTGTTATAGTGAGAAAGCGTCAGAAAACGAAAGTTGATGCAACGAACCTAGACAATCACATAGTTTGAAAGCCAGAATTAGCAATTAGCTCTCGTTAATATTTAAGTCTTGAAGTGAATTTTCAAGGCTAAAGCGAAAGAGAAATTTCCGGAACAGAAATAAGTTTCGGAGCCATTCAAACACCAACATGGAGAGTTTGATCCTGGCTCAGGATGAACGCTGGCGGTATGCTTAACACATGCAAGTCGAACGAAAGACTTCGGTCTTTAGTGGCGGACGGGTGAGTAACGCGTGAG